>NZ_JAQFJJ010000020.1:0-35127 GCF_030440005.1 Streptococcus sp. SP1 | reverse complement strand
AGCTCTTTGAAGCTTCGCCTTTGCTTTCTAAGTTCATAGATCTGAACTTTATCTTCATAAGTTAGTTTCATAATAAAAACACCCCAAAAGTTAGAATTTTTCTGTCTAACTTTTGGGGTGCAGTTCATTGAGTGACAGCTCTTTTTGGTAATCACGGCTAATCACTTGGAGGACACTCGCTACATTTTCATTCATCCGATAGTGGGATAAGAAACGGGACAACTCTTCCTGGATAAAGCCAATCATCTCGCTAAAGGTGGCAGCATCATGGACTTTCTTAACCACATCGGCCAAATCATCTCCTTGCAGGTATTCAAACAAATGAAAGACATCCATCAAAAATTGGATAAAGAGCTGCTTGGTCAGTGAAACCTTAGGTGTCTTCTCAAGGATCATTTTTTCTAACCAGTCCAGTTCTTCTAGAATCTGTTGGATATTTCCTTGCATGATCACCCGGTAGGCCGGTTCGTAGTAATGGAAGACCTCTTCATCTTGATTGAGAGGGATCGCCCCATAAAAGAGGCTCCGCTCTACTAGGTCCTTAAATTGATGAAAGTGCTCCTTATACGGAGGCTCAAAAGCCTTCTCAATCATGGCTTCTTCTTCTTGATCTGAGATAAAGAGTTGAAGATTTTGCCCTAGAACTTGGTAAGACGAGCTGATAAAACCTTTTTTCTCCTTAGCAACCCCAATCCACAGTGAATTCCGGTCTGCGATATACCGACAAAACTCTTCCTCAGAGATATCATCGTGAATCAAACGGTTGGCCAACTCTTGGCTTGGTTGCTGGATTTGGTTCCGAATTTTTTCTAGGATATTGCCCATCTCCACCTTATTGACAGGTTTGAGCAAGTAGTCTGCCACGCGCAAATTGAGGGCTGTTTTGACATATTCAAAATCCTGATAGCCTGACATAATGATAAAAGCAACATCTGGCATCAAATCCTTCATCTCTGCAATCATCTGAAGTCCGGTCTTGCCAGGCATATTGACATCCGTGATCACCACATCCACCGGATGCTCTCGCACATAATCAAGAGCCTGGTCTGCATCTTCAGCAGTTGCGACCACTTCCATATTCCAGTGGTCAAAGGGGATTAATTTTTTTAACCCTTCTGTAATCATATACTCATCGTCTACTAATAAGACTTTGTACATTCTGTCTCCTTTATTCATCTTTAATGGTTATCGTATAAGTCACTCCATGGTGAGGTTGGGAGAAGACATGGATATGGTAGCGATCTCCAAAATAGAGTAGCATGCGTTCATGGACATTGACAATTCCGATGGACTGCCGGCCACTCTTTTCTTCGATTTCTGAGCGTGGATTGCGATTGGCTAGTATCTCTTGAATTTTTTCTAGCTGTTCTTCTTCCATCCCACGCCCATTATCACTAACCAGGATCATGACTTGCCCTTCTCCTTGCAAGACTTTGACACTAATCACATTATCCTTGCGTTTGTGGTCCACCCCATGTGCAAAATAGTTCTCAACCAAAGGCTGGATAGTAAATTTTGGAATCTTCATTTTTTCCAAGCCTGGATCGATCTTAAAGCCATAGGCAATCGATTTTGGATAACGCACCATACAGAGGTAGCTGTATTTGCGGCAAAATTCGAGCTCATTTTCAACTGTCGTCACTCGCTCATCTGAGATATTATTGCGCAAGAGACTACTAAACTCATAGATAATATCGCCCAATTCATCCTGCTCTTGCATGACGGCGTACATCCGGATAAATTCCAGTGTATTGTACATGAAGTGGGGATTGATCTGGGCTTGTAGTGCCCGCATATTGGCATCTTTTTGGCTGAGCTGTAGCTGGTAGATATCCCGAATATTCTTATCCATATTGTCTAACATGGTATTGATCATATTACCAATAACCAGCAGTTCTTGGTCCTTGGTCGAGGTATCAATCCGTCGTTCACTATCGCCTTGACTGATCAGATTCATGGTATCGACCAAATCGAGGACTTGACGCCGGTAATTTTTGAAAATCTGACCTAATAACAAGTAAAGGATCAAGAAAATTAGGAAAGCAATAGAGAGAAAAGTGGTCAGGTTAGCTAGACCCTTTTTGACCAGATAACTTTCAGAAACAGCTACATCCACCTTGTAGCCATAGATCGTGCTACGGGTTTGCCATTTAATATCCTTCGATTGTCCCTTATCCCCTTCATGGTACATCTCTTTCCCAAAGGGCGTAAAGATCCGCACTGCGATTGGAAGATCGCCTCTGGCATTATCAATCGTTGCCGTCAAAATTTCCTGGTCCAAGGTCATATAAGCAATCCCAACTCCGGCTCCCGTTGTCGGGTCTGTCAAAGGAACCGGAATAGCTGTCACAGGAGCCTTGTAATGGTCCGCTGAGACCTGCTTGCCCCCCTTCGATTGCCGTGTGGAGACAAATACCGTCTTGTAATCAGACAAGGTGACATCGATGCCCTCTATGTTTTTATTGCTCAAATAGAGGCTATCAATATTCTTATGTAGAGACAACTGGATATAAGAAGGGAATTGGGCATTCAATCGCCAAGTCTCATATTCCGATGGCGTCAAGGTAAAATAGCGATAAACTCCTTCTAATTTTGCAGGGTTTTCAACGAGACTACGGCCTTCTTGTGTAACCCGCTGATAAGAGGTCTCGAGATCCGTCACGACTTCGGTCAAAACCCGTTGGGCGATCCGATCTGCTTCAGCTTGCTGGTTTTTCCAAGAGATCCCCGCGACGACCAGGCCCATGATGGTCAAAATGGCCACCATGACATAGGCGTAAAATTTTAAAAGCGTACTTAACCAGATTCTTTTCATCGTTAGGATACCAATTTTTCGTGGATATTTTGATAGACAGGGTCAAAGATATCATTGACAAAGAAATGCCATACACCGATCAAGACGAAAAAGAGAAGGGCTGGCATATAGTAGCTAATGACGCCAAGTAGCGCGGTTCCAAGGATGAGCTTCAGAACCGGACGAATGTCCAGCAACATTCCGATCAAACTGAGCTTGATACTGTTGGCATAAGAGAGATCGAAATGAACTTGCAATTTCAAATAAACGGCATAAGCTAGAGGCGCAACCAAGAGGAAAACCAGATTAAACAAGAGAACCAAAATTTGGAAGAAATTCAAGTGAGGAATCTGGATCATGAGATACATGCCATAGAGGAGAACCCCTTCAATAGCAAAGAAGGTGTAAAAGACTTGATTGGCTGGGACCAGATTTTCTATGAAGAGTTCCCAAGCGCGTGACCAGTGATAGTCTTTGTAAGACATGCCATTTTCTGCATAGAGGCTCATAACTGTGGTGCCGGCTGGTCCTACTCCTAGCAGAACACCCCCACAGATCGTCAAAACCCAAAAAATCCCTGTTACCAGCATAGCAACATAGACTCTCGTAAAAATGAACTCAATGATTTTTCCCATGTTTCAGCCTCTTTTCCAATTAGTCATTCTATTATATCATAAAAATAAAACGCTTTCCTCAAATTTGCATTCTTCTATTGAAATCTCAATTTTCATTTCCAAGATCTGTTTTCATAGAGGAGTGAAAAGGCCTTGGAGACAGCCCCAAAGCCTTTTCGCACTACCTGTTCTTATTTTTTAGAAGCAAGGAATTCGTCGTATTGTTTTTGCATTTCATCAAGTACTTTTTGGTAAGCACCTTCTGATTTCAATTTTTCAAGCATCTTAGGAACTTCTACTTCAGGATCCACAGTACCAGTATTGATCGCACCTGCAAATTGGTTCAAAGTATTTGTAAGAGCAGTGATTTCTGATTTCACTTTATCTGTGTTAAAGATGAAGCCAAGTGCTGGGGATTCTTTTGCAGTTTCCAAATCTTTCTTAGATTGTGCAATTTGTTCATCTGTTACGTTTTCGTTGATGTAAAGAATCCAGTTGTTACCAGTGTTCCATCCAGACATGTGAGTGTTTCCGTTGTAGCCATCCAAGACTTTGACACGGTTTTCTTTGCCGGCAACTTTTTCCCAGTTCTTGCCTTCTGGTCCATAAACAAGGCCGTTCAAAAGTTCTGGATCAGTGTTCAAGAGGTTCAACACTTCCATGGCTTTTTCTTTGTTCTTAGAGTTGTTTGAGATAACAAAGTTAGCTACTTGAGTAGTGTTGTTCTTCTTGTAAAGTTCAGTAAATGGTTTGATTTCGATCTTACGGTTTGCTACACGAGTAAGCAAGCTGTTACCGTAGTCAGCTGGTCCTACTGTTTCTTCACGAACCAACCATGTATCTTGAGAAAGATCATAACCAGTGTCGCTAGTTGCTACGTCTTTTGGAATGTATCCTGCTTCGTAGTATTTGTGAAGAGTCTTCAAGTTTTCTACATAACGAGGAATGGTGTAACGGTCAACGATCTTAGTAGTGTCACCTTTCAAGTCAACAACGAATGGAAGTCCATCAACAGCTACGTAGTCGAAGTCATCTGAAGGTCCGCCGTAGCTCTTGTTCATTGCAAATGGAACAACGTTTGGATCTTTTTCTTTGATAGCTTTCAAGACTGGTTCAAGAGAAGCATAGTCTTTCACGTTTGAAACGTCGATACCATATTTTTCAAGAAGTGGTCCGTTAAAGGCAAAGTTTTGAGAAGATGCAACGTTAGCTGCTACTGGAACAGCATAGATCTTACCGTTTACAGTGTTCCCTTTGATGTAAGCTGGGTCAAGTGCTTTGTAAAGGTCTTTCCCTTCTTTCTTGTACAATTCTGTCAAGTCAGCATAAGCACCTTTTTGAGCGTTGATAACGTAGTTATTAGCAAAGGCGATATCATAGTTTTCACCAGATGAGATGATAACGTTCATTTTTTGTGCGTAGTCACCCCAACCAAGGTATTGGATATCCAATTTTGCGCCGACTTTCTTTTCAATAATCTTGTTGGCATTTTCTAACAAGGTATCCAAGTTATCTGGTTTGTCACCGATTTGGTACATCTTAATGATTGGTTTCCCGTCTTCAGTTGTTGCTGATTTCTTGTTGTTCCCTGTAAGGTTTCCACAAGCAGCAAGAGTAGCTCCAAGAGCGATCACACTAGCAGATGCTAACGCGTATTTTTTCCAATTTTTCATAAGAAAAATCTCCTTTATGTTATTTTCTTTATAGACTAAGTTATATGTTGAAAATTCTGTTGATTTTCAATGAACGATTTTATTCTTTCACACCACCGATGGTCAAGCCTTTTACAAAGTAGCGTTGGAAGAATGGATAAAGAATGGCGATTGGCACTGTTGCCACAACCACCATGGCCATACGTCCCGTTTCCCGTGGGATGGATTGTACAGCTCCTGCCAATTGGCCAGATACCCCGACGTTTTTAGCGATGTAATCCATATTGTTTTGGATTTGCATCAAGAGGTATTGCAATGGGTAAAGGTTGTCACTCTTAATATAGAGGAGGGCGTTGAACCAGTCGTTCCAGAACCCTAAAGCAGTGAACAAACTGATAGTCGCAATCCCTGGTAGAGACAATGGCAAGCAGATTTGGAAGAAGATCCGTGTTTCACTTGCCCCATCGATCCGAGCGGATTCAAGGATGGCTTCTGGAATGGTCCGTTTAAAGAAGGTCCGCATCAAGATGATGTTAAATGGACTGAGCAACATTGGGATAATCAAAGCCCCGATGGTATCACCTAACTGCAAGAGTTGAGTGGTCACAATGTAGCTTGGAACCAACCCTGCACTAAAGAGCATACTAAGGAGTGAAAATACGGTAAAGAACTTGCGGTATTTAAAGGTACTCCGTGAGATAGCGTAAGCATAAGTTGTGGTGATAAAGACATTACATGCTGTTCCCACAATGGTCACAAACAAGGTAATGAAGAGGGCTTGCAAGATTTTGTCTTTGAACTGTACCAAGAAGAGGTAACCATCAAATCCAAATTTTGCTGGCCAGAATTGGAATCCATGGACTGCCAAACTTTGTTCGTCTGTCAAAGAGATCATGACAACGAAGATGAAGGGAAGCACACAGGTCAAGCCGACCAAGGTCAACAACAAGGTAAAGAAGAAGTTGCTCTTCTTACTGAAAGAATGGATCCCGACATTATCAATTTTTTCTTTTTGAATGGTTGATTTTTTCATACGATCCTCCTTTCTAGAAGAGAGCGGAATTCTTATCAATGCGGCGAGCAAAGATATTTGAGATCAAAACAAGAATTAAACCGACAACCGATTGGTAAAGACCGGCTGCTGCTGTCATCCCGATATCCCCTGACTTGGTCAAACCGTTGTAGACATA
The DNA here is from genome assembly GCF_030440005.1 of Streptococcus sp. SP1. NCBI lineage: Bacteria > Bacillati > Bacillota > Bacilli > Lactobacillales > Streptococcaceae > Streptococcus > Streptococcus sp. SP1. The sequence continues at coordinate 28,877 of NZ_JAQFJJ010000020.1, read as the reverse complement.
AACATCAATAACGTTGGTCACGCTATAGAGCGCTCCAGCATTATGCGGGATTTGGTAGAAAAGACCGAAGTCTGCGCGGAAGATATTTCCGACTGCAAGAATGGTCAAAACTGTAATCAAGGAAGACAACTGAGGAATGGTGATGTTGCGAATGCGTTGCCACTTAGACGCACCATCCACGGTCGCTGCTTCATAGAAGGTCGGATCGATTCCCATGATGGTTGCATAGTACATGACACTGCTATAACCAAAGCCTTTCCAGATTCCTAAGAAGAGGAGAAGCGCTGGCCAGATCCACAATTCCGAATAGAAATTGATGGCTTTCATACCAAATGAAGCTAAGATGTGGTTGACCAATCCTTTGTCCACATTAAGGAAGGCATCGGTGAAGAAGCTGATGATAACCCATGATAAGAAGTATGGGAAGAGCATGGAGGTTTGAAGCACCTTGACCACTCTTTTTGATCTCAACTCACTAAAGATGATGGCAATCCCTACGGAAACAATCAATCCTAAGAAGATAAATCCTAAGTTGTACAATACCGTGTTTCTTGTAATAATGTAAGCATCTTTGGAACTAAAGAGGAACTTGAAGTTGTCAAAGCCAACCCACTTACTCTTCATGACACTGTCGATGAAGCCCTCTCCCGTAATATGATAGTCCTTAAATGCTACGATATTCCCAAAAACCGGAATATAGAAGAATAAGATTAACCACGCTGCACCAGGTAAGACCATTAAAAGAAAAATGAAATTTTCTCTCAGAGTCCTTACAAACTTTTTCATCTAACTCCCCCCTTTGAGCATTGAGCGTGTTTTTCGCTTTGGTAGCGTTTACATCACCTATTATAAGATAGCCCGTTTACATTTTCAAACTCCTAATTATAGAAAAAATTCTACAAATTTATGACATAGCTTTAAAAAAAGGAGTAGAAAAGAGTGATCGTAAGTACAATCCCTCTTCTACTCCTATCAACCGTGGATGAGATATCTGTCATCCAACTTAGCATTTTTTACGTTGTATAAATGGTCGAAGCAGTCGCAATGGTATGCCATTGATTAGCCGTTGTGGCTGCGAAGTCCTGATCCCCGTAGAAATCGTTGAATGGCAAGATTTCTACTTCTAGTTCATCGATACATGTGATGGAACCAGCTAGATAGTCTTCAATCCGACTTTCTGCTCGCTTGATGCGTTGCAAGAGTCCACCCATACGGATGTCCACTGTATCCAAGCCAAAGACCTTGTTCTCTTTTAGCCATTGTTGGCTAAAGAGCTTGTGGAAGTTTTCAATCTGGCTTCGGAGTTTTGGTAATTCTTCTCTGGAAATCTGTTGCAAGCTCTCTTTATCATCTGCGTGATAGGCCTCACGGATGCGTCGACCTACATCCACTTTGCTACTTAAAATAGCATTCAACTGAGCCTGGGTCTCAAAGAGATAGGCGTAAACACCAGCTTTTTCTTTAATGTCAGAAAGAATCTCAGCTGCCTGGGCAAAGTGAGGCTTGTCCTGTTCAGGAGTCATGTGCTTGTCAAGAATTGGGCAGAGAATATCTTGATAGAAGACATAGCGGTTGGGGTTGATACCATGTATATTACCTGGTAGGTCTGGCAAGAGGTTGGCCAGATCCAGCTGCATAAAGTCCTCAACTGAGAGGCCTGTATTGGTCTTGAAATGAGTAGATAAACGCTCTAAATCATTGCGGTAGCTGAGTTCTGCCCAGATTTGCAAGCTCGGTAGGATCGAGAACTGGGCTGTTTCACCACCATTGTCCCCCCAGCCCGTCACAATGACTTCCTTAATCTGATTGGCACGGCAGGCTTTATTGGCTTCTACTGCAATGAGACGACTGAAATGATTGTGGGGCGTAAAACCAATCCACTTCCAAGCACCACCTGCAAAGGCGATATCCTGGCTAATCTTGTGGTGATTCCGGAAGTTGCGGTTGTATTTTTCTTCGCTATCCTGATAATAATCCCAATAAACCAAGGTGACACGGTCTTTGAGACGGTCTAGGTATACACGCGTTTCCTCTGGAATTTCTACCTCACGGTCGTACTGGCCATCTGCTGACATGAGCTTGAAGAACATATCACTCCACATCTGGCAATGGAAACCATACTTGTCTGCAATGTTCAGCACGCGCTCCAAGTGTTGGCACATGAGAAGACTCCGATCCACCACACCGTTCAGGATAAGATAACGCCCTAAACCAACCAAGTGAGCTTCGTCCATCCCGATATTGACCTTGCGAGTTTGTAGCTTAGACAACGTCGCAAACATGCCGTCAATCAGGTCATAGACTTTTTCTTCGCCAATGAGGAGAATATCTTCTACATCACGAAGTCCCTGGACTTCTTTGACACCCCATTTGACAAAGGCTGATAAGTGGGCCAAGGTCTGGATACAGGGGACAAAGGTCATGTCAAACTGCTGGCCATAGGATTCAATCTCCTGCAACTCTTCAGCTGAATAAGCCCCACGGAAATAACCAAAATAAGGTTGTCCTTCAATCTGATAGGTGTCCTCCATATAGAGCTCAAAGGTTGAGTAGCCCATCAGAGCCAAGACTTCAATTATCTGTTTGGCTGATGCGACATTGAGCACGGCATTGCGTGAACAATCCGCCATATAGGCTAAATCTTCATAAGCTGCCTGCTCCTCAATCTCTACCTTGTCCCCTTCTGCTAAAGCTGTTGCCAGCACAGACAAGGCGCGGTAAAGTTGGTGAGGTTTGCGGTAGGTCAATTGATAGTGGCCATTTTCCCCCTTGATAGAAATAGAAGCATGGTCAGACTGAGCGACTGCCACTTCTACATCTGGTAGAGAAATGTGATTTTGGAGCAACTCTAAAGCTTGCGCTTGTTTACTGCTGATTCCGGTAAAACTTACCATTGGTTTTCCTCCTGTAACCAGTTGACAAGGGCACCGTAGAGATTGGCATCTGCCTGATAGGTGCAAGCTTGAATCACTGGAGCAATTGTATATTCTTCATATCTGTCCACAAAGGCGCCCACTGCTTTTTGAACCCCTTTGATAAAATCAGGGTTCTGACTGATAGAGCCGCCTAGACTAATCACATCTGGGTCAATGAGGTACTGGATATTGAGCAGTCCTTGAGCAAGATTACGGTTCATGCGCTCAATGGCTTCCTGGCAAAGGGCATTGCCGGTTGCTGCCTCTTGGTACACCTTGCGGCCGTCCCAGTCAGTCTGACCAGATTTTTCAATGACATAGCGAACCATATTTCCTGTAGAAGCGAGTTGTGACCAGTTGTTGAGCTTTTCTGCCGGCTCGATGGTTGTCATATAGCCAAACTCACCGCCCAAACCATGACGTCCACGGTGAAGCTTGCCATTGATAATCATGGCGCCACCGATTCCTGTACCAATCACGACACAGGCTGCATTTTCAATCTCAGGATGCGCCAGCAATTCACTCAGTCCAACACAGTTGGCATCATTTTCTAGATGGACAGGTAGCTGGTGATGAGAAAGAGCCTCATACCATGAAAAACCATGGATGTAAGGAATGGCACTGATTCCCTCAATCACCCCGGTTTCTTGATGAACGGCACCTGGCACACTCATGGCAATCCCGCTGTAGTCCTGTTCTGACAAGCGTTGATCCAACCAAGCCAACAAATCTTCTAGAGTTTTTGGCGTTGGGGTGCTGGCCTTATCTAAAATCTTTCCATCCGGAGTGAGACTAGCAAACTTAATCCCAGTCCCTCCGATATCAATCGTTGCAATGGTCATTGCTTTTACCTGTAAAAAGGAGCGAGTCAGCAGTCGGTCCTTACTTTTTTCGCTCCTCCTTTCCTTTTATTGTTTCTTCAGCTGCAAACAGCTATACTTCTTCTTTTTTAATCCATTCTGTCCGGATTTCTTGCGGTGCCAATAAACCTGTATGAACCGGATACGGTTGTTCCAGAAGATCGACAACCGTTTGTTGTCCTTCTGACACGCGCACATTTTCTTGGCTCATGTTGTAATAGCGAAGGATGTAACCTTCTTCATTTTCCGCTACCTTAAAGGCTGTTGGACAAACCTGAGGATGTGTCAAGGCTGTATGCTTGAGTAAGCTACCAGACGCTGCTACACTTCCTTCTTGTTTTTCAACTTGAAGGCTGGTCATCGGTGTCTGCAAAGCTTTCGCTCGGCGATAAGCGGAGAAGCGCCCCTGAGCTTGATGGCATTCTACTGCATATTCAACCTCAAAGTCCCGCAAACATTGTGCTTCTGGTGTTGGGAAATAGCCCCAGTCACCAAGTTCACCGGAAGCACGGAGAAGGGTTACAGCTATCGTATCGTCTCCAAGGATTTCGTATTCATGTAATCCTTTATTGGCCACTGTTACCCCTTTGACGTCATCATACAAGCTGACGAAGGCTTGTTGGTGTTGGGGATTTTCAGGATTTTCCCAAGAAGCAGCCGGTTTATTTGGCCGTGTGACCACCTCATAGATACTTTCAGAATCATTGCTTGGACGTGTATTGTGAGTCTTGACCAGGAGACGGATACGGTGATCCTTGGCAGTATTGGTGAAGCGCGTCTTGAAGCGAATTTGCGGATCATCTACAAAGATGGTCATCTCCGTTTCAAGAGGGATGGTTGTCAGCTCTTCTGAGCGACTTGCCTTGCGGTTCATAAACTCGATAATGCCTCTTTGCTCCGCATCCAATTGTTCATCCGCGCTGACCGGGATCGTCAAGTCATGCTTGAGCAAGATTTTGGCATAGCGAGCATTGTTTTCCAAAAACTCATAAGCTGTTAACTCCGCATAGATCGGCTCTGTTCCTTTTGGTTGGAAGTAGATATATTCATTTCCAATATCCCCACGATCTTCAAAGCGAAGGAAATCCTCATAAGCCTCATTGGTCGTTTTATCATAGAGGGTCAAGCCATCATCGATACTAAGGGTTACAAATGGCGTATCGATCACCCCATTTTGGAACAGACCATCATGATGAGGTGCTTTGCCTTCTAAGAGCTGGAAGGTTGTCCAAGACAAGGCTGCCAAATGAACTGGAACCGTCACGCGCACTTGACGCGCAATATAGGGTTGGCGGAATTTATCCTTAGGCAGGGTATAGCCAAAGCTTGCCCCCAAGTCTTCAATCTCTGCTTCTACAAGATGCCCATCTAAATCTTCTACGTGGTAGTCTGGCAAGCTCAAAGCGGCCATTTTCTTGAAGCCCTCTGTCGGGTGCAATTCCTTAAATGGACAAACTGCTACATCGACAATCGTGCTAACGGTATCCACCTTATTATGCAAGCCAGTATTGATGACCGTAAAGAGGTGCTCACTCTGGGCTTTTTGAGTTGCTAGTTTACCCTTCCATTCGTTCAGAAGGTTAGTCTTGACAAAGTTTCCGACTTGATTGACCTTGGCAAAACGAACTTCCATTTCACGGTGAACATCATCTACGCTACATCCACAAATACTATCGTGTGGCGCATTTTGTAAGAGTGTCTTCCAGGCATAGGTCAATTGATCCTTATGGTTATGCCCACCAGTAATGATGGTCAAAGGTTCCACCACTTGCTCTAGTAAGTTGCTGTTTTCTTGGAAGGCTTGCTTGAGATAAATCCGAGAGGAAGACGTATTTGCCAGTGTGTACCAACCATCGGTTTCCTGACTGGTCAATTCTCCAGTAACCGTAGATAATTGTTCAGGAAGCGCACTTTCCACTGCTTGCACATATTCATCAAAGGAGCTATGGATAAAGGTCACGTCAGGGAACAGTTCGTTGGCCACGCGAATAGCTTCACTCAAGTTTCGTTGAACCGGTTGGTGGTCGCAACCGTTCATCATCAACCATTGGTTGGTTGAGGCATAGTCGCGAACATCTGCCAATTTTTGTTTCCAGAAAGCCAAAGATTCATCTTTATCCACTGGAATTTCGTTCCCGTTACTGTACCAGTTGGCAAAGAGAATACCCAGCACACGGCTACCATCCGCCCCTTGCCAGTACATTTCAGAAAATTGAGAGGTAAATTGCTCATCTTCGAGGACTTGGTTGTCAAAGCCGATTGGTTTGACACCACGCCCAAAAGCTGCTACGTGAATGCCTGATTTTTGAAGGATTTGAGGAGCTTGTCCCATATTTCCAAAGGTATCCGGGAAATAACCAATCTGAGTAGATTTGCCCCATTTAGCGCATTCAGCCTGTCCGATCAAGGTATTGCGGACATTGGCTTCGCTGGAGATCAAGTAGTCATCCTGCAAGATGTAGAAGGGACCAATCTTGAGCTTGCCCTCGTCGATATAACGCTGCACCTTTTCACGGTTTTCAGGGCGAATTTCTAAATAGTCGTCAAGGACAATGGTTTGGCCATCCAAGTGGAAACTTTTGAACTCAGGATCATTTTCAAAAAGATCAAAGAGATTGTCAAACAGTTCCACCAATTGCATCCGGTGGCTTTCAAAAGGTAGATACCACTCACGATCCCAGTGGCTATGAGAGATGATATGTACAACAACATTTTCCATGAGTAAAACCTCATTCTAACTTAAATTTAAAGATCTATTTGTGATTCTTTACAAGAATCAGTGAAGCTAAAGCGTGCTCCTTATACTCAATGAAAATCAAAGAGCAAACTAGGAAGCTAGCCGCAGGCTGTACTTGAGTACGGCAAGGCGAAGCTGACGTGGTTTGAATTTGATTTTCGAAGAGTATTAGCGAATATCCAAGTAATCCAAGACTAATTCACAGAACATCATGTTGGCCCAAGAGAACCATTCACGCGAGTATTTAGTTGGATCATCTACATGGAAACTTTCGTGCATGACGCCCGTGCCTCCATCGCAGGCAACCAACTGGTCCAGCAACTGTTTTTTCTCAGCTTTATCTGTCGTTGTCAATCCTTGAATGGATAAAGCAATCGGCCAGATATAGCGGTAGAAGGTATGAGAACTACCTAGTCCACTTGCGTACTTCCCTTCATAGAAGTAGGGATTTTCAGGGCTCAAAATCGTCCGACGAGTAGCTTGGTAGACCTCATCGTCAATGGCGCAGTAGCCCAGATAAGGAGCTGCCAACAAGCTTGGCACGTTTGGATCATCCATGATGCTAGCATTTCCCAAACCGTCTACTTCAAAAGCATAGATCTTCTCGCCCTTGCTGTTAGTGGTGTAGGCGTAGTTTTCGATCCCTTCTTGAATCTCCGCTTGCAGGCGTTTGGCATCTGCAATGATGCTTTCACTATCGGCTAGATTCAAGTCTGCAAAGATTTCTTGCACATAACCCAAGACAACCACTGCGAACATATTGGACGGAATCAAGTAGCTATACTGACAGCAGTCATCACTTGGACGAAAGGCTGACCAGGTCATCCCTGTCACGGCGAAATCTGGCCCAAAGCCGTCATTCACCAGCGTGTCTTCCTTACGATCTGTATCCCGAACAAAGCGATAAGGGGAATTCTTGTGGTCTTGTTCCACTGTCCAGAGATGAAGGATTTCCTTGGTCGCTGTGACAAAGGTTTCATCAAATTGGCTAGTCTCACCAGTTTCCTTCCAAAGAAGATAAGCCAGTTGCAAGGGATAGCAAAGCGAATCCACTTCATACTTGCGCTCCCAAATCCAGCCATTCAAATCGGTATGGTCGGTCTCGTGGTGACCCTTCCAGTTCTCCTCAATATTAAAAGAGTTGGCATAAGGATCCTTGAGAATCAAGGTCATCTGACGTTTGACCAAACCAGCAATGGTCTGGCGCAATTGGGGATCTCTTTTAGCCACATGAAGATAAGGCCTCAATTGAGCCGTTGAGTCACGCAACCACATAGCTGGGATATCCCCTGTTAACACAAAGGTTGAACCGTCTTCTAAAATTTCAACTGTATTATCCAAAGTGTCTGTATAACAACGTTCAAAGACATCCACCCACTCAGGGTACTCCTTAGCTCGCTCAGCCACCTGATCCAACCATTCTCGCACAATTTCTTTTGAATAGGTCATTTATTTTCCTCACACGTATCGATTCTTTCCTATTCAGTATAAAAGATTTCAAATGGGAAATACATACGCAAACTATAGCCCTTTTTCTACAAAATTTTCCATTTGATAAAAACGCTATCATATTTGACAACACTTTGATACAATGAAGAAAATACCACCGCGTGTTCCAAGAAAAACAAAGATCATTTAACGTTGATGAAGAAAAAGGAGACAAGATGCGCACACATTGCCAGACCATCGATACCCGCTGGGGAAGCGATAATCATCCCCACTATTCCCGCGGAAATACCCTTCCTTATACCGGAGTCCCTTTTGGGATGAACTACTTCCTTCCCCAGACGACACATGAACAGGGGGCTTGGTTTTTCAACCCCAATCTCCCTATTTTTCAGGGATTTCGTCTCACTCACCAGCCTAGTCCTTGGATAGGAGACTACACTTGGTGCCTCATCACGCCCATCACAGGAGATATTGCAAGTTCCGACCTCTTCCGTCTCCAAAGCAGTTATTCGATGAAAGAAGCTATTTTCCAGCCCCACTACCTTCGAATTTTTTCGGAACGTTATCAGATTCAAAGCGAGCTGGTTCCAAGCTGCTACGGGGCTGTCATGCGCTTTCGAGCACCAGAAAAGCTGACACTCTGCTTTCATGCAGCAAAGGAACTAGAGGACTTGAGCCTTACAGACCAAACCTGCCACTTCCGCATTCTGGATCAGGCCCATACCTCAGATACTTCCTACTCTTTCTATCTCCAGTGGCAATTTAGCCAGCCGATCGAGAATGTCACTCACATCGATCAAGATCTTTTTCTTACCTTTTCTAGCAATGAAGTGACCGTCCAATTAGGAACTTCTTATCTGTCTCAAGACATGGCTCACAGCCATCTTCCCAACCTTTCCCTAGAGGAAGCTAAAAAAGAAGCAGCCGATCAATGGAATCAGCTACTAAAACGAATTGAAGTAAAAGATGCCGGAGGGCGTGACCAAGCCTTTTTCGATCATTGCCTTTACCGACTCCTCCTTTTCCCTCAAACCTTTTATGAAACAGATAGCACGGGAAATGACTGGCACCTGGATGTCACCCATAATGAAATCAAACCAGGAAAAGCTTATACCAATATCGGATTTTGGGACCTCTTTCGGACCTCTTTTCCGCTCTTTAACCTTGTCTACCCTGATTACTACCGTCACTTTCTCGAAGGATTTTTAAATACTTACCAGGATACTGGTTTTCTACCAAAATGGTTGGCCCCAGATGAACGAGGGATGATGCCAGGTACCCTCATCGATGGGGTCTTTGCGGATGCTGTCACCAAAGGGATCGCACCAGACCTACATGAAAACATGCTGACAGCTATGCTCCAGACGGCCCAAAAAACAGACCCCACTCAACATTTTGGTCGCCATGGCAATGAAAGCTACAAGGCCCTTGGCTACCTACCCGATGATTTTCACGAAAGTGTGAGCCATAGCCTAGATTATGCCTATAGTGATTTTTGCATTGCTACCGTTGCCAAGCAATTGGGGCATACAGAAACAGCCGCTCACTATGCTGCTTCCAGCCTCTCCTACCGAACATTGTATGATGCCCAAACAGGCTTTATGAGAGCACGATCCACCAATGGAACCTTTAAAGAACCCTTCTCTCCTACCAGCTGGGGAGGAGATTATGCAGAATGCTCTGCAACCCAGGCTACTTTTGGAGCCTTACACGATCTCTCCGGCCTGATAGAGCTAATGGGCGGTAAAAAAGCCTTCACCCAACGACTGCTGGATCTGGCCAATCAAAAACCTCAATTTGATGTAAGAGGATATGGCTATGAAATCCACGAAATGAGTGAAATGGCCCAAGCCCCATTTGGGCAGATTGCCATCTCCAATCAGCCGAGTTTTCACATTCCCTACCTCTTCCGTCACAGCCTTCATCCCGAATACACCAATCTCCTGATCCACCAGATCCGTTCCCAAGCTTTCCATCAAGATTTCCAAGCCTATCCAGGTGATGAGGACAATGGTAGTCTATCTGCTTGGTACCTCTGGTCAACCCTTGGGCTCTATCCAACCTGTCCAGGAAAACCAATCTATGATCTGGGCCTCCCTCTCTTTAAAGAAGTCCTTCTCCATCTTCCCAAGCAAGAGCTCAAAATTTGCGCCAACTCACATACTGCAGGCGCCTATTTCATCCAAAAAGCCCTATTAGATGGCAAAGAGAAACAAGAGGTTTCCCATCAAGATCTCCTTGAAGCCCAATTGCTCCAATTTGAGCTTTCTTGGCTCCCACCACATGCATAAGAAAAAGAGAGTGGGACAGAAATCGGTAATTCGTTAGAATTCGATTTCGTCGTCCCACCTCCGCACAGTTGAGTAGAGCTGTAAAAGCTGATGAAATCAGCGTAGTAGAGCCCACTCAACCACTGCGTCTTGCTTGACAATCCAAAAATAATTGAGAGGCTAGGACTTTTGTCCCAGCCTCTTTTTTCCATTATTCACCTCCTACATGATAGTAGATCGAACCTTGTTCCCCAAAACTAGCGATACCAACACCAGACCACAAACGGTTTTTAGAGGCATCTGATGTATCCTTAAAGACGACTTGTCCTTGATCATCGACCTGATCACCAATAGTTACTCCAGCAGGAATATACTCCAACAAGAAGCCCCCATCACGACCACCATAAATGCCTTCTGAGGCGGTTCCATAATCCGTCAAAGAAGCTCCATAGCCCTCTAACTCTTGTGAAACCAAACCTTTGTCGTTAAAGACCAGCTTATTTCCTTTATCATCTTGCCAGACACCAGCAATACTGCTGTAATCTCCATTGGCAATCGCTTCAAGATCCATTTTCTTCACTTCTTTTTTCTCTTCTTTTTTTTCTTTCTCCTTCACTTCCGAACTAGACGCATCCGTCTTTTTGACCTCAGAAGAGGTCGTCGTTTGACTAGAGGAGGCGGTTGATTTTTTGCTCGCTCCCTGTTGCGAACAAGCTATCAACAGGACCACACTGAGAAGACTCACAAGAATTGTACCAACTTTTTTCATTTAAAATTCCTCATACATTTTTTAGTTTAAAGCCCTTTCATTGTAACGTATTTTCAAGCATTTGACAAGCTTCACTCCTCATTTTTAGTCAAAAAGAGACCGGGATAATCAGTCCTAGTCTCTCTTTTGATACAGCTCTTAATGAGCCAGCATTTCCTGTGCCACTTCTAAACCAGATAAGTTCGAAGGATAATAAGTTGGCCAATTTTCTAACTCATCATAAAGCGCCTCTTGACTCTTTCCTCCATGGAAAATGTGGAAGTGAGCTGCCTTTACCGGAGTAATTTCATGGTCACTAAATTGAACATATTTGAAGTCTCCCGCATCGCTCTCCCTGGCTTCAAAGAGATAACGAACACCACGATTCCCCTTCTTATAAGTCAAAATGTGCTTACCTACGTATTTATAGGTATATTTCTTAGAAGATCCTTTTTGATAAAACTCCATTGAATCCTTATCAATCTTAATCCGATCAATATCTGTTTGGTAACCCTTGGTATAATATTCCTTATACTCAGCAGCCGTCATGGTTGGATTTAATTTTGCCTTATAATCAAAGACCTGATCCAAAGTTCCATCTTGCAAGTATGGATAAACTGATTTCCAATCGCCCGCATAATTTGCTAAGCTACGATCCTTCACTTGACTATCCTCGAAATAGCCCTTTTGAACCGTCTTAGAATCTTCCTCATGTTCCGGTTGAATATCCTTACCAGCTTGTGACGTTGTTTTCTCTAGCGCCTTCAGATTCTCCTTCATAACAGACACGTAGTCTTCGCCATCTTTCATTTCTTGATCCGTCAGGCTTTCCAAAGGATTTAAGACAGCCAACTCAACACCAGCTTCAGAAGACAAGGTTTTCGCCAAGGACTTAGAAGCATTTTCCTCAAAGTAAATCACCTTAATCTCATTTTTCTTGATATACTCTGTCAATTCACGCAATCGTGCAGCAGAAGGCTCACTATCAGGCGAAATCCCTGAAATGGCCACCTGGTTCAAGCCATAATCCAAGGCCAAGTAACGGAAAGCCGCGTGTTGGGTCACGAAATTCTTTTGTTTCGCATCTTTCAACCCATCCTGATAAGCTTGATCCAAGGCCTGTAATTTCTTCAGATAGGCTTGGGCATTTTTCTCAAACGTCTTTTTCTTATCTGGATAAGCTGCGACCAACTGATCACGAATCGACTCTACCATCTTCATGGCACGATGGGGAGAGAGCCAAAGGTGAGGATCATATTCATGATGGTGTTCTTCGCCCCCTTCGTGTTCATGTTCCTCTTCCAATCCAGGAAGCAAGACCATGCCCTTGGTGGCATCGATCACTTTAGTTTTCTTATCCTTCATTGATTTCAAAAGATTTGGAACCCACGTTTCCATGTTTTCATTCTCATAGACGAAAACATCCGAATCTTGAATCATAGCCCGCCCCTTAGCAGACAATTCATATTCATGAGGCTCTGATCCCGCTCCAATGAGCAGGTCTACCGTTCCTTCATCTCCGACAATATTTTTTGTAAAATCATAAACAGGATAGAAAGTGGTCATCACTTTTAATTTCCCATTTTGACTCTGACTTTTGCCACAAGCTGTCAAAACAAGTGTTAAAGCCACTAACAATAACCAACCAAATTTTTTAAAGTTCATATCTACTTCCTCAAACGTGATCCAAGATTCACAAGCAAGAACAAGGCCACAAATAAAAGCGTGATGCTGGCACTCGCCGGTGTATCTGCAATATAAGACAAAATCAACCCACTAAACATCCCGATAAAACCAATGATGACCGCAATCAGCATGACCCCACGGAAGTTCTTCCCTAATTTCAGCGCAATACTAGCCGGTAAGACCATGATGGTTGAAACCAATAACGATCCTGCTGCAGGAATCATTAAAGCGATAGCAACCCCCGTTACCACATTAAATAAGATAGACATGATCCGGACCGGAAGGCCATCTACGAAGGCCGTATCTTCATCAAAAGTCAAAATATACATAGGCCGCAAGAATAAGGCCGTTAACACTAATACAACGAAAGCAATCACAAATAAGGCGATCACCTGTTCATCCGTAATGGTTAGGGTAGAACCAAACAAATACTGATCCAAACTCATCGAGCTCTTCCCACCACCACGCATCAGTACTAAAGCTAGGGCAAGACCAGTGGACATTAAAATTGCCGTTCCGATCTCCATAAAGTCCTTAAATAAGGTCCGCAGATACTCAAGAAAGACCGCAGCTATAATGACAATGATCATAGTCGAGAGCGTTGGAGAGATTCCAAGGAAAAGCCCAAAAGCGACACCCGCAAGAGAAACGTGACTCAGCGTATCACTCATCAGACTCTGCCGTCTTAAAATTAAGAAAATCCCTAATACAGGAGAAAAAAGACTCATGGCAACCATAGCCAACAAGGCCCGTTGCATAAAATCATACTGGAATAAATCAAGCATGGTCACCCTCCCCTTCATTATCATGGACGTTAAAACATCTCCAAGGAGAGCTCTGGTCGCGAACCAAATGAATATTCCGATCCGCAAACTGGTTAACCTCTTCAGGATCATGCGTAATCATCAAAACAGATTTTTGATGGTGATGCGCACTGTGATGCATTAACTCATAAAAATCACTCTTTGTCGTCGCATCCATCCCTGTTGTCGGTTCATCTAAAACAAAGATATCCGGATCTGAAGCAAACATCCGAGCAATAACAGCCCGTTGTTTCTGACCACCAGACAAAGAACCAATCGCCCGATCCTTGAACTCCAGCATTCCAACAGATTCTAAACTCTTCAGAATATGTTTTTCATCGTGCTCATTCAACTTTCGAAACCAGCCTTTACGAGGATACCGACCTGACTTCACAAATTCATAGACCGTACTTGGAAATCCAGCATTAAAACTAGCAATCTGTTGTGGCAAATAAGCAATCCTTAACTTCTTTCCCTTAACATTCGTCTTTGAAATCTCAACTGTCCCGACCTTGGGCTGTAAAATCCCAAGACTAGCCTTAATCAAGGTTGACTTAGCAGCCCCATTCTCACCAGTCAGCGTAACAAACTCTCCACTATCTAAGTAGTAATTGATCCCTTCCAGAACCGGTTCTCGATCATAATAGAACGATAAATTTGAAACCGTAATATACCTCAAACTATAACTCCTCTTCCAATAAATCTAAAAACCGCGAAATGACCCCTTGCTCATTCTTAGTAAACTTCGACAAAACATCCTCATAAGTGTGAAGGGTATGCTGATGGTGGTGCTGATGCTCTAATGCAATCGGCTTACCAATTTCAGTTAAGCGATAATAGAGAACCCGAGCATCATTTTCATCTCGATAAGTCTCCAGCATCCCCTGACTTAATAAGGGCTTCACGGCCTTCGTGATAGCAGCCTGACTGACATTCAATTTCTTAGCTAAGACAGAATTGGTTAGAGCTTCATCAGCAACTAACATCAAAATATGTTCCTGAGTGTTGGTTAATGAAACACCACTTGTACAAGAACCAACTAAAATTTCATGTTGATTCTCAGATAATAATAAAATAGAATTTAAAAATCGATCGATTTTATTTGCAACTTCAGACAAAATAAACTCCTTCTAATTCACTAGCAGAAACTTTACCGGTTAATTATATCACAAAAAAGATAAAATTAAAACAAAAAAAGAGTAAAACTTCTTTATAATCTCTAGAGACATCCAGGGCGAACCGGCACATCCTAATGGACACTGAAGTTTTAGTTCCATGAATACATTTTTTGAAACTTATAACCTAGATTTAATAAGGTTTTGGAACTTTTGAACCTCGTAAAATAGACTCATTTTTCAAATTTCTGTAACTTTTTAGTAACTCTGTTGTATCAAAAACTTTTTACATATGCTACTATCTTCGTTATAGGTAACTTTAATTCTCATTTATTAAGTATACCTAAGTTTTATGTTTAAATTTTGTATAGAATAGCTGTACCTCTTAATAAAGTTATGATTGCGCTTTCAAATAAACCTCATTTATGTTACTATTATGGAAATAGAAAAAATTCTTAGTTCACTAAAGACCTTTATCCGAGATCCAGAGGAAATAGAAATTTTATCCATTAAAAATACGTTTCATAAGTTACTTACTTGATATTAACAGAATTCCAATATTGTATAATTAAATCAAATATGACGCTGGGACCAGGAGGATTTATTATGGTTAATAATCTAGCTGTTGAAGTCACAAATCTTTCAAAAGAATTTTTACTAGGACAAGATAAAACTATCTCTATTTTGAAAAATGTTTCTTTATCTGTCAATTATGGGGAATTTGTATCAATCCTTGGTGTCAGTGGTTCTGGAAAGTCTACTTTATTAAGTTGTTTATCAAGTTTATCTGAACCGACAAGTGGTGAAGTTGTTATCAATGGTGTGAATCCATACACTTTAAAAGAAGGGAAACTTGCTAAATTTAGAAGGCAAGATATTGCGATTATTTTTCAAAATTATAATCTGGTACCCGCTCTACCTGTTCTAGAAAATGTTACACTTCCTCTGAGACTTTCAGGAAAGAGTGTTGATAGCAATAAAGTAAAAAAAATGTTGGATAGTTTGAATTTTAAAGCAGAACTATCATCATTAGTTTCTACCTTATCAGGTGGAGAACAGCAAAAAGTGGCTATTTCTCGTGCAATAATAGCTGATAGTAAAATTATTTTTGCTGATGAGCCAACAGGAGCTCTGGACAGCGTCTCAAGAAAACTTATTTTTGAAACACTTCGTAATTTAGCGAGTCAAGGAAAATGTGTTTTTATGGTCACTCATGATATTGAGTTGGCTTCAAAAACTGACAGAGCACTCATTTTAAAAGACGGAAAAATATCTCAACAAATTATTAAACCTTCAGCTGATGAGCTCTACCAAGCACTTGAAAGTAGTAAAGATTAATTTGAGGAGGATTTATTATGCTAAAATTAATCATTTACCAATTTCAGTACTCAAAAAGACAATGGTTAGGAACAATACCATTACTATTTGTATCTAGCCTAATTGTTGGAACATCTTTATTTGGTATCGCTAGTGCAATAAAGACTGCTAATATTAACGCTTCACAACTTTTTCAAATGCTAATATTTTTTGGAGGGACTACTCTATTTTTTCTTATTTCAAATAATATAAGACTGTTAATAGATATCTTTAAAAAGGATTACCAATTATGGGCTATATTAGGTGCAAGCAGAACTCAGCTGTCTTTACTTGTATCTGGACAGTTCTATTTAATGGCAGTGATTGTTAGTAGTATTGGTACAATACTTTCATTTATCGTGGCAGATAGTTACTACAAATTTTTACAAAATTTATTAGGAAGAAATGAGTTACCTGATTTGGTTATTACAGCCAACATTCAATCAATTTTATTGAGTGTTTTTATAGTCCCAACAATTGTCGGGATAGGGGCTTACTTTTATTCAAGTCGAATACTTAAACTAGCATCAATATTAAAACCAAAAAAGAAAAAGAGAAAAGTTAAAGTAACTGGTTTTGTTAACATATCTGTTATTTTATTCCTATGGTTACTATGTATAGGTTTTATTGTTTCAGCAGGTTTTATTAGAAACAAAGAAATAATTGCAACACAGTCAAGCATAATATTATTTTTATTAATTATTCACATCCTTATTATTCAATCACTATCCCCATCAATTCAAATGTTTCTAATAAAATTTTTAATGAGGATATTTCCAACTGAAAATTATGTAATCAATACAGGCTTTTGGAATCTACTATCCAATCCTAGCTATTTGAAAAGTATACAAACTTCAATGAGCATGGGAGTAACTCTCATTTCTGGGTTTATTCTTTACACCCAAAATATGTATTCATTCATGAATACAGCAAACGGTGTACAAGAAGCAAGAGCTTCCTTTATTGCTTATTTGTCTGCTCCAATTATTCTGATTATTACTAGTTCTATTTCTCTTACAATTTTATCTTCTAATAAAGATATTGAGGACATTAAACAGTTAAAGACACTAGGAGTGTCAAGATTACAACTTTTTAAAATACGTATAGCCGAGGCAATAATACATTCAGTGTTAATTTTATTAGTATCAGTAGTTTTCAATTTAATTATTTTAATTTTAGTTAGCTTTATTGGCCAACTTTTAGGCCGTAGTTTAGTAAATATATCAGGTTTCTGGCAACCGAGTCTTATAGTTATTTCTTTGTTAGTTATTTTTTATAGTATTACAAAGGGATTTTATTTATTTCAAGATAGATAAATTGGAATAGTTACTGATTCAAAAAGAACACACTTATTGACATTGAAACAAAAGCAATACTAAAACGAAAAAGACAAGGATAAAACACCTTGTCTTTTTTAAAATACTAACAACTTAGACTAACAATGGGACTTTTTTCATAATTTAGCACCTTTTTAGTAACCCGTTAAAGACACGGACTCATACCCCAGATAAAGAAAATTCAAATTAGATTACGTCTATCTACTTACTTACCTTTTATTTGCTTTAAGTCTTTTATCTCTTTTAGAATACTAAAAATATAGAAACTAAATAGAACTATACCTAAAAAAGATAAAACAAAGAAACCAGACGTAAGTTTTTCGCCTCTAACAGCTAGTACTCCAAGGGAAAAAATACCGATAGCCATTATGGAAATTATGAGGATAAACCACAAGTAAATCATGTAAAACTTATAAAGATAGCAAAAGGACTTATTTTTTTGTTTAGGCTTATCCTTCCAGTTTAAATAAAAGAAATAAGGTATATAAATAATTAAAATAAATAGAAATTCCATTTCTAGCACAACCTCTCATCTTATCTCCCTTAATCAAATACATGATTTATAGCATATTAAAACTTTTTATTTAAGCAAACTAATGACAAAATCTAAATGCAAAATCATCGATTAATCAATTCCTCAATTTCCTTTACCCCTTCAAACTCTCCAACACTTTCGAAAAGTTCTATAGCTCGTTTGAAATGTCTATTGGATAATTCCGTATCTTTCAAGGCTAAATAGATTTCCCCTAACCCTCTATAGCTACAAGCTTGAGAAATCACATCATCTGTCTCTAAAGATTGTTCCAATGACAGATTCATGAATATAAGAGCTTCATCAAGGTTGTTTAATTTAAATCTCACATAGCCTTGTTCGTAGTTATTCACAGCTTTCTTTAGATTATCATTTGGAAAATGCTCTTCAACTATCTTCTCTTCATCTTCAATGAGTTTTAAAGCCTTATGAAAATCACCCTGATCTCTGTAGATCATAGCTAATTGATGTAATCCAATGTGTTCATTTTCTTTATCTTCATTTTGTTGAGCTAATAAAATGTATTTCTCAAAGATATGGGTACACGAGGCATAGTCTTTTTCTGCCAATAATAAATACCCCATCAGATTTAAAAGGCTAAAATCTGTACAGGTATCAATAAAAAAATCTTGTTCAACTAACTTTTTAGCTTCTAATATATTTCCTTCTCGGAACAAGTCCCAAGCTACATCGATTTTAGAGACCATCTATTTCCCCCTTCAACTATAAACAACCTTCGTAAAATAAAATCACTCAACAAGAAGATGCTAAATACTACCTTTACAGATTTAATCCACTAAACCAAAGTATAGCAAAAAGCCCAAATAACTACTATTTGGGCAAAATGTTACTTAGTTTCTTTTTAAACGAGCAATGAGTAACTTAATAAGATAAGCTAGAACTACAAGTGCTACTACGCGTGATAATAGATAGAAAATAGAATAAACAAAATAGATTTGCATGTCTGACACCTCCCAAATAAAAGAGATAAACCATCTTGCCCTCAAAATTATTGTACTCTCGTTCGAAAGCGATGTCAAGAATTGTGACAAATAGTATTAACATCTAGAATGAAGTTAAAGCCTATAAAAAGCAAAATAAAGCGATCTGTTCCATTTTGAAATCCTTTAACGATTGTAAAATATATTCTATTTTAAAAGTTGTACGTGAGAAGGTATCAATTTAGATAATGTCAAAGCAAGAGATAAATATAATTAGTATACATAAATACAATATTTTTTACATTTTTTATTATACTTTTATTAGAATAATTGGTAAAATCTTAATTAACAAAAATTATGGTCTATCTAATATTCCAATTACCTTACAACACATGCTGATTGAATAGGATTAGATAACCGAAGTAATGTTGAAACGAATGGAGGGGGCTAATATTAAGAATTTAATAAGTGATCAAATGTCTAATAGACAAATCATCAAAGACTTTATTAGTAGTTTTATTAGTTCTTTAAGTGGAAAAGCTTTTAATTTCTCTTTAGGATTAATGTTACTGGACCAAACAAAATCGGCTATGAGTTTTGGAATCAATATGATCATCTATCCTTTCGTTAGTTTGATTTTCTTGGTCCCAATCGGTAATTTAGTAGACCACTATCATCATAAAAAGATCTTAATTTATAATTTTATCTTTAGGCTTATAATCTTTCTTCTGTTTTATGCTTTATATTTTTTAACGAATTCGTCTACTATCTTATACCTCGTAATCCCGTTTGTCGTACTCCACTCTATTACAGTCAACATCAATGATACTTGTTATTCGGCCTCTATCCACGAGTTAGTAAATGATAAAAAAATTCAACGATTAAGTTCTGTTACACAAACCGCCATTGCTATCGCAACCATGCTTTCCCCAGCTATTGGAGTCATTCTTTATAATTGGTTAGGCTTCTCAGGCTTTATTCTTATAGAAATCATTGCAAATCTCCTTTCTTTAGGCGTCTTACTTACCATGAAATTCTTCTATGAACACGAAGAGCAAGAGTCTAAGATTAAACAGAATGAAAGGCAACAACACGGGGTCAAAGAAATTATCCAATTCTTAAAAGAAAATCAGATTGTCAAATATATTATTCTTGTTAGTGTTGTACTGAATTTTTTCTATACTTCCATTAGCATTGGAGTACCATTTGTAGTCAAAGAGCAACTCTTATTAGATAATGCAACAGTAGGTATCCTAGAAACTATGTCTGCGGTTGGAATGTTATTAGCCAGTGTGTCTATGTCACTATTGCCAGACAAAAAAGAAAATAACATACTTCTCTCTAATAGAATTCGCATTCCACTTTTTCTTCTAACCATCGCTATCGTTGGTTTGGGAATTACATTTGAAACTAGTAACACCCAAGTGATTATTTCTTCCGTTGGCGGTTTATTTATGGGAATTATCGCATTCACTCTTGTTATTCTAAATATTGTTGTCATGACCTATCTTCAAAGTAGTATTGAAACAAATTATTTAGGAAGAGTAATGAGTACTTTGTTGACACTAAATACATCTATCATGCCAATAGGTACCATTGTATTTACTTATCTATTTCAAAAAGAAATAAACGGAGGTCTGATATTCATATTTGGAGGAATTTCTCTCCTGCTCTATACGATGATAATGTTACCTCGAATCTATAGAATACTCCAAAAAGAACATACTTATTGAAAATGAAATAAAAAGTAATTCGAAAACAAAAAAGACAAGATTGAAAAATCTTGTCTTTTAATCTATACCGGCGGCCGGGGTCGAACCGGCACGTCCTTGCGGACACTGGATTTTGAGTTCCATAACTCCATTATTTAAATCTTACAACCCTGATTTAATAGGGTTTTAAGCCTTTTGAATCTTGCAAAATAGACTCATTTTTCAAATTTTAGTAACTTTTTGGTAACACTCCATACCTTATCGTTCTAAGAGCATCATCAGAGAATAGACGATATGTCCCAACAGGTTATATTCATCCAGAGGTATTCAAGACACTTGTACAATTAACAGTTAATGTAATCATTTTATTTTCTCCTTTAATTAGGGTAAGTGTTTTTTATTATTTTAACAAAAATAACTCTTTAGCCCAAGAATTTGATAATTCATTTTCTAACAAAACTTTTTCTTGCCATATACCAGAATATTTTAAACCACAATCTTTAGCAGAATTTTTATGATTCCCATTTATATTTTCAGGCATAAGCGCTGGTATCTCTTTCCATACACTTCTTGATTTACCATTCATTGTTAATACTCTGTCATCGTGAAAATTAAAAGTTCCATATCCTTTTTCTTGAGGTAAAAATGATAAGTTCTCACTTGGGATATAAAGCATATTTGATTGCAAATTACTCATATGGTCGCAAGAATGAGGATGAAATGGATACATATTTTGCAGAGATTCTTTATCATTCATCATATTACCAATTTGCAAATAACCATAAATGATATTTAGATCCGGGGCATCTTTTTTAAAATGCAATGTTCCGTTGTAAATATCTCCTTCGGTTTGTCTAAACCATCCGAAAAATAGAAAAAGATCCCCGATAGAAACATTTTGATTTCTTAATAATCCCTGTGAGCTTTTAATTTGACCAAATGCTGCTCTCCAGTTAGAAACAGGAGTATTCCTAAGATTTTCTCTTATATCTGGATCAAGATGACAATTATAATGATTTGTTTTATCTTCTTTCCCTTTTAGTTGTCTTAAGATATCTGAAAATAATACTCCGTTATAGTTTAAGTCGTCAAAAGAGATACTATCAAACTTGGCAGGTATTGGCAATGAAAGTAGCGTCCCATCAGGTAATATAGGACTCGGAATGGAACCATTGGATGAATCAAATCCCTTTCTTGATAAAATTATTTTCACAATTCTTTTCCTCGTATAAAGAATGGATGATAGGGCAAATCCATTACTTTGTTTTGTGAACCTAGTATAGTTTCAGCAAATTCCATTAATTCTAACACATCAGTAAATCTCTCTTCCGAATTATAAAATCCATTTTTAGCATTCCATCTTGGGAATGGTTTCCCATTCATTCTTGCTCGTTCTCCCATCGGAAAAAAGTCTAAAATTTCTTTAGGAATTTCAAGTGGAGACTTACCAAAATAATTAAAACGGTCTGCAAGAATCACTATTTCATTCATAAAACTTGATTGGTTTAATCCATTCTTTTCAATCAGCCATTGATAAGTATAAGCATCTCTTCTATTATTAGATTTTGGAGATAGTAAATATTCTTTCATTGTTAAAATTTCACTAATTTTAGCAACAAAAATTAGATGATTATATTTTGGAGTGATAAACATCCCTTGATCATCTCTCCATTTTTTCCCATCATTTGAATGCCCTGCTACAGCCATTATGTAAGCATCTACCGACTTAGAGTTTATTTTATCCGCCCAGTTCTTTTTAATATTCCTTCTTAACTGAAGCATACACCCTCCTTCGGTAAGAAGATTGGGAGTTGTATCATAATTTTCTGTAAAAACACAAGGATTGATACCATAATCATGAGTCATTCTATAGCAGTAAAAAATGGTTTGTTTGTCCACTCTTTTTATCTCCTTCTCTCTAAATTTAATAAAGTTTTAGAATCTTTTACTTTCTTTTTCCTAATAAATTCTCTGAATCGTATATAAAGATTGATAGTAATTCACCTTTCTTAGTTGACTTACTCCCTAGGTCCTTTCTCATCTCATTCATCACTTCTTCAACAGCATTCAGTAATTCTTTAGGTTCTAGTTGTTTATTACCTTCTAAAGACTTTTGTCTAAAATCATTCCACTTTTTAACTACCTTGGGTGAGCCCCAAAGTGATAGTTTGCTATTGAAATCATTGATATCCTTAATCATGTCTTCATTAGAATATACAAAATCACCTTTTCCACTTAGAGAAACTTTGTGAATCACTGTAAATAAGTCGGAGTATGGTCCCTCTCTTTTAGTAGCTAAATATTCCCTTTTTTTATTCCTTTGTTCTGAATATCTCGAATAAAATGAATTTAATAGGGTAATTGAACCTGTTATTAATGCTACTAATACTACAACATCCACACTTGAAGTCATATTTTGTAAGTACGTAACGATACCTTGAATAAAAGTCGGAACATTATCATACAAGTATAGTGCTATATAATAAATATCAACCATTAGAAAAAGGATAAGGCAATAATTCCATTTTTTATTTTTTAGGGTATTGTTGCCAATATAATTAGCCAATATAATTGTTAATATAAAACAAATCCAAAATAACATATTACTCTCTCGCTTTAATATTATCTACACTGTCAATTTCATATCTACATTTTTTAAGATAAAGTAAACTAATAACAAAATCTAAATGTAAAATCATTCAACAAAAATATACTAATCTTTACCTATTGAGACTTAATCTTATAAACCATCAATCTGCATTAAAATAATCAGAAACCTCTTTAAAGAGAGTCTGTAATATTTCTTGCTCCTCTTCATCTAAATTGTTTTCAGAGACTAGCTCATCCAAATACTTAGGTAGAGTAGAATGGTTTTTAATTCCATTCATGACAATTGCAAATTTCAGATCATCTAGTTCAGTTTTATTAAACCCTTTTAGCTTCTTCAAATCAATTCTAGTGATTGGATGTGGGACAACATCTAGAGTACTGTAAATGGTTTTTCCTAATAAGTAATCTGTCGTGGTATCAAATAATTTTGCTAATTTGACAACGGCTTCTAAACTAGGCTCTAAAGTTCCATTTTCCCAACGAGAATAAGTACCTTGTTGTACATCGATCATCTCGGAAACTTGTACCTGAGTTAATTTCTTACTCTTTCTCAGTTCCTTAAGACGATCTCCAAAAGAATTATTATTAAACATTGTTTCCTCTTTAATATTCGATTCTGTATATTTTGTCTTGACAAAATATTCTAAACGGTATAAAATAGAATTATTCCATAAGGAATATTTATTTTGAGATTGAATATTCCATTGAGAATATTATAGCATAAAAGGAGGTAAAAGCGTATGTAACTAGTAGTCGATTTAAAAAATTTTAATAAAGGAGGTAGGATTCGACAAAATAAAAAAATCTTGAAACAAATGTGCCGTTCGTTCCAAGATCAAAACATATTATGTAACAATTATACCACAGAAAACTCTTCAGTTGCACAAGAAATTTTCGGAGGTTTCACAAAAAGATGACCAATAAAGAGTTAGTCAATCAAATTTCTGGCCTAAACTCTACCTCTACTCTTAAAAACTGGATTCAACTGATTAAAAAGATAAGTGGCAAGGAATTTAAGAAAATTAAAGTTCCTATCAGTAGAAATCCCAGAACTCATCAATTAAGTTATACAGTTGCCTATGACTTTACAGACGAAGACCTTAGACAATTTCAAAAGTTAGCTAACCTAAAACTTGAAATAGGTCTCAAAAAGGCTATACAAGCCGTATTTGGGAGTCTACCAGACAATGAGCAAGAATCCCTAAACCAAGTAATAGATGAGCTCTACGATGAACTGAGCGCCTTAAAACAGGAATTTAAGCGAGAAATACGACTGATACAAATTGAGAATACCAACCTAAAAAAGAGAATCCAAGATATTGAAGAGTCGATGCAAACCGGCTTACTAGGGTTTGTTAACAAGAGGTCAAAAAATAGGTTCGGCTAATAGCGAGTTTTCGGCTGAGCCAGGAGGCAGAAAGCCGAAAATGAGCGTAGATGCGGACGGACCATTTTTGACCGATAGGGTGTGTAGTAACACCACCCTCTGCAAGTTAGGTGTACCATCGAAAAAATTCAGTATTACCAAGGGTTTTGGAGATTTTAAGGGTGGCAAAATTAGGCAAAAAGTTGAATCAAAATCTATGGCAAAAAATGAGCATTTACGTTCTGTATTTGACTGGATTCAAATTCAGTTTGATAAGACTGAATTTTCGCCAAAAGAAATAATCGAAGATATCCTATTTCTTGACTTTGACCTATTTATTGAGAATAAGGGGAGCCTTAAATACTATAACTATGATAGCCAGCTTCATTATGGGAATATCCGTATCTACTATGGATCGAAAGAGTCGTCCTACATGCTTGTCATGTCAGGACAGGCACTAGAGTTCTATAGAGATATGGTATTAGATCCAAATAGTCTCTCCGAAAGACAGTTTCTGAACAACCTCTACTACAATTACATTCATTTTTCAGTAAGACGAATTGATATTGCAATAGATGATTTTAATGAAACACCCTATTTCACTCCTAATCAACTTCTAAAGATTTGTCAGAAGAAACGCTTTCTATATGGAAAAAGCACCTACTACAATACCTACGGAGATGAAACGATCGGTCAGACCTTATATTTAAGAAAACCCAATGATGATGAAAGACTTAGAATTTACGATAAGCGCTTAGAACAAGCTGAAAAGCTCGGGATCAGCAAGCGGTATATAGAAAATTGGATAAGAACTGAGTTAGAACTTAGGAAAGCAAAAGCTCACTACTTCATTCAAGAATGGTTGCATTCAGAAATAGATCTTCTTAACTTTACCAAGGGATACCTCAAAGAAAAAGTGAGGTTCTATAGTGATAGTCACTTCTCAAAACCTTTGAGATCTTGGGAAAAGTTTTTAGGTCACTCAAAACCTGTCTCTATCATTATTTCAAAACCAAAGACAGAACTAGAACAAAAATTAGAATGGTTTACCTATAAAGGTTCTGGAGCTATTCTAAAAGCGTATAAATTTCTATACGACAATTACTTACTGCATGAGTATGAGAAATCTAACTATCTCGCACTCAACAATATGGAATATCCACCAGATTTAGCAAGTGGATTAATAGAAAGGGCAATTCTCTTTAAAAGAGAAGATTTAATCCCTACAATCAAAGAAAATATCAAAAGGAGAAATTAAATATGGCAAAAATGCTCTCACAAAATGACTGGAATTTCAATAACATTGGAACAAAATTTGAATTGGATGAAGTCATTCCAAAATTTGAAACGGAAGTCCGAGCAGATGCAAACGGAGAAATTATCAAAAACCGAGATGGTAGCGAAAGACGTTTTAATACCGATAAAATCATTGGTTGGAAATACAATGTAACGATCAAGGATGGACAATTCAAAAAGAAATCAACCCAAGTCTCAGTAGACAATCCAGAAGCTTTAGTCGATAATGACTATATCCAAGCAATGGATCAAGTACCAGTTACATTTGACAATTTACAAGCTACTATGATTAGTTCAACGATGTATTACAAGGCGGATGCTATCCATTTAGTAGATGTAAAACAAAAATAAGTATAAGACAAGGGGAGTTAATCCTCCCCGTACTTAATCTAATTAGAAAAGGAGAGCACATGATTAAAACTGTAACAAAAGATGACCTTATCGAACTTGGATTTGCTCCAGGAACTGCAAGAAAGATTATCCATACTGGCAAATTACTATTAGTGAATCGTGGTTTTAATATCTACGATAACAAACGGATTGGTACAATTCCAGCCAGTGTCGCTGAAGAACTACTAGGAATTGAACTCCAGAAAGAAGCATAATGAATGACTATTCGTAAAACTAAAAGTGGTAAATGGACTGTTGATGTTTCTAACGGTTTCCACCCAGTCACACAAAAAAGAATACGTATTATTCGTAAAGGATTAAAATCTAAAAAGGAAGCCCTAGAACTTGAACAACATATTAGAGTTGTAGAATTAAAAGAAAAACAATTTGACTTTGTAGTAACAACGGATATGTTATTCGACTTACTTGAAGAAGATGATTTGAAAAATGGCAGAAAAGTAAGCTACACAAGTACACAAAGAAATAATTATGAGCGTCATATTAAGCCATATTTTAAAAATACAAATTTAAATAAATTAACGTATGACCATATATTCGAATTTCGTGAATACCTAAAAACAAAACCTAAAAAACAAAATGAAAATGAAGTTTTAAGCTATAATACAATTAATAAGGTTCTGATTCTACTTAAAAAAATTTTTGATACTGGTATAAGAAAATCACTCATTGATAAAAATCCAGTTAAGAATCTGAGAAAATTACCAATTAGGAAGCCTGATATTAAATTTTGGAGTATAGAAGAATTCACGAGATTTAGAGGACTTATTCGAGATGATGAAATAAGTTATGACCTGTTTTTCGTAATTGCTTTCTTTACTGGAATGAGAATGGGAGAAATCCTCGCATTGAACTGGAATGATATAAATCTTTTAACAAATACGATTTACGTTACCAAAACGGTATACTTTGTTAATAATACAAGCTACATTAATACAACAAAAACACGATCAGGAACTAGAAATATAACAATAAATCAGAAATTAGCAGAAATGCTAATAGATTGGAAAGTAAAACAAAAAGAAAAACTTGAGGAATTTACGAAAAATACTGAAGAACTTCAAATAATACAGAGTACACCAATATCAATTACAAAAAATATGATTGATAAGAAGTTTAAGCAAATACTAGAAAGGGATAAAGATTTAAAGAAAATAAGAATTCATGATTTAAGACACTCTCATGCATCATTACTTATAAATCAAGGAGAAGATTATCTTGTTGTCAAAGAAAGATTAGGACACGCATCTATTACAACAACAATTGATACTTATTCTCATTTGTACCCTAGCAAACAGAAAACATTGGCTAATAAACTTGATGATTTATTTTAAAATGGAAAAAATTGGTAACTCAACAAAAACAGAGAAAAAAAGACAAGGTCCGAAAACCTTGTCTTTTTTACTATACCGGCGGCCGGGGTCGAACCGGCACGTCCTTGCGGACACTGGATTTTGAGTCCAGCGCGTCTGCCAATTCCGCCACGCCGGCATAAATTAAACTGGGGTAGCTGGATTCGAACCAACGCATGAGGGAGTCAAAGTCCCTTGCCTTACCGCTTGGCTATACCCCAATAATACAAATAATAAATAGGCGAGTGATGGGGATCGAACCCACGCATGCCAGAGCCACAATCTGGTGTGTTAACCACTTCACCACACCCGCCATAATTATTAACACGGGCAGTAGGAATTGAACCCACACTGAAGGTTTTGGAGACCTTAGTTCTACCTTTAAACTATGCCCGTAAAGGATGGAAGGGGAGGGATTCGAACCCCCGAACCCGAAGGAGCGGATTTACAGTCCGCCGCGTTTAGCCTCTTCGCTACCCTTCCGAATTATTGAATTGATGGCGCGAGACGGAATCGAACCGCCGACACATGGAGCTTCAATCCATTGCTCTACCAACTGAGCTACCGAGCCAAATTGCGGGAGCAGGATTTGAACCTACGACCTTCGGGTTATGAGCCCGACGAGCTACCGAGCTGCTCCATCCCGCGTTAATTAAAAAGGAGGATGTGGGATTCGAACCCACGCACGCTTTTACACGCCTGACGGTTTTCAAGACCGTTCCCTTCAGCCGGACTTGGGTAATCCTCCAAAAATATAGTCCGTACGGGATTCGAACCCGTGTTACCGCCGTGAAAAGGCGGTGTCTTAACCCCTTGACCAACGGACCATACTATTAATGGGCACGAGTGGACTCGAACCACCGACCTCACGCTTATCAGGCGTGCGCTCTAACCACCTGAGCTACGCGCCCAAGTTAAACAACTTGGTAAAAAATGAACAATTGTTCAAAGCGGGTGACGAGAATCGAACTCGCGACAACAGCTTGGAAGGCTGTAGTTTTACCACTAAACTACACCCGCTTAAATGGGAGTTAACGGGATCGAACCGCTGACCCTCTGCTTGTAAGGCAGATGCTCTCCCAGCTGAGCTAAACTCCCAAATGAGCCTAGATCATCTAGGCTCAATCTCTTGCTAAGCGACTTCCTTATCTCACAGGGGGCAACCCCCAACTACTTCCGGCGTTCTAGGGCTTAACTGCTGTGTTCGGCATGGGTACAGGTGTATCTCCTAGGCTATCGTCACTTAACTCTGAATGGTTAAACATTCAAAATTGAATATCTATATTCTAACAAACTAAACCTAACTTTGTCAATATCTTCTGACTCTTTGGATAAGTCCTCGAGCTATTAGTATTAGTCCGCTCCATTGCTCACACAACTTCCA